>NC_020993.1:1107500-1109301 GCF_000367405.1 Rickettsia prowazekii str. Breinl
ATGTCCTAATTTAAATATATGCTGTTATTACTCATTTCTTTCTTCTTTTTAGCTATAAATTGTAAGATTTTTTCAAATAGTGCATTTTCTATGAAAATATTATCAATTTTTAGTGCTTTTTAAGCAATAATATATAAATTAATTATTTTAAATTCATAAAATATCTTAAAAAAATGAAATAAATATTTTACAATCATATTAAAAAATATTAAGGATAAATATATGCATTACTTAGGATATGGTGGTCTTTCTCTTGGTACAATACTTGCAATAGTAATATCATTTAATGCGAATAAATCAATATTATGGGCTATAATTCATGGGTTTTTCGGATGGTTTTATATTGTATATTATTTGTTATTGAAAAAATAAACTATTTTGATCACTTTCTACTAAAATGGTTCATATTTCAAGCGTCTGTACTTGTCTCATGTATTTATATATACTATGTAAGTATTTTTGTGTTTTCCTCAAGTTTTTAATGTAGATTATGTAAAAAACTAATAATATGGATCATTTACAAAAATAAAGGCTTTACTTTGCTTTAAAGTATCAAGTTTATTAATCGTTATAAACAAGAAAACATTTTGATATGCGCACTAATGAAGGAAGTATATATTTAATGACCCTACATTATAGATTGATTCAATATAACAGATGAAGCTTAAATATTAAATATAGAAATACCTATAGTAACTCCAATATAAAAATATTTTGCAATATTAATTTTTTATTAAAATTTTATAGTCTTATTTTAAATTCCATTATCTATTTATTAGCTCTAAATCTGCTCTTGACATTTTAAATAATTACCATATTATATGGTAATTATAATATTTTATAAGGTATGTAAATATGCAGAAAATATTAATTGAAGGTTATGATATAAGTAAGGATAATGCAAATCCTGATATCAAGGAAATTAGAAACTTAGATCACTTACCTTCGGCTAAAGCTTGTGAATATTTTATACATGCACATGGTGCAGAGTTTTTTTATCAAAATTCTCATTTAGGTTTATTAGGCAAGATTCAGTCATATTTTATGCCTGATCCTTCTTACTTATCGCTAACTATGTCATCTAATGGAGGTGCAACTCCTATGTTAGATATTACACTGCTTAATAAAATACAACGTAATACTCCTGCAAATCAATGTAATATTGTTCATATATTTTCTTGTTGTTCAGGTGCAGCTCAACATCATTTAGATTTTATAGAGGGGAATATTGTTTTATGCACTTATAATAAAGCCAGTGATAATAATGTTACACAATTAGCTAATAGTAATTATGAGACTAGAATAAAAAAACACTCTTCCCTGATAGAATATATACATGATAATTTTCATTTATTAGTTGCATCAGATTTTAGCATAAGTTATAAATTAGATAATGAAATTTATAATTTTTCTTTAAGTTCCGATAACATTAAAAACATGAAAAGCATAGAAGAGTTACCTGTTTTTTTATATAAAGAATATGGAACTTTTGTAAAGTTTTATCAAAATATTTATGCAAAATATCATGTATCATATCCAGAAATATTTAACATTAGTATAGGAACAAAACCGAAAGGATTAACATACGCTGATTTAGTAAGAGTATTTACTAGAGCTTTAACTTTAGAAACATATAATTTTAATAAATTTTCTCTAAGCAAGATAGAGAATCTGTTACATCAGAAAGGATTAAATACTGATTTTAGTGTAGATCAAGCGATAGAGCAAGAAAATTTTGAATTATTAACTTCTTTACTTAATTATGATAATACTAATATACAGTTCTATACTATTAATAAGA